>NC_013409.1 GCF_000024625.1 Methanocaldococcus vulcanius M7 | reverse complement strand
TATATAATAAAAAATAAAAACAGCGAATTCCGTTAGGTATTTATACTTTAATGAGAAAAATAGAATTAAACCCCTAACTATACCACTATTGTATTTCTACTAAAATAACTTTATTGAATTTCCTGGGAAAGGTAGGGAGACCCTTTAAAGGGTATCTCCCTACCCCCAAGTCAAAAATTAAAACTAACGCCTAAGAGGTGATTAAGTATGGATAACTATGTAGATAGTAGTATAAATAATTTATCCAACAATTCAGATGAATTTGAACACTTAAACATAAAAATAGATACTATTTTCAAACAAGATGTTAAGGCATTGTTAGGATTTTTAAAAGCCAAAGTTAGCAATTCTAAGGATTTAGACAGAGAAAGAAAGTTTGCACACAATAGAGGATTATTAGATGACAATGATTTCCCAACAAAAAAAGCTATCAATATTTTAGAAATATTATTCAAGTTGTTTCCAGACATTGACTTCACAAATATCGATACAATTAAATTAATTGATATAACTGAGATAGTAGATAAGATAAACCAGATCATGGAAAATAACAACCAAATTATTAACACGGAACTAACGTGTATTAACAGTGAATCAGAAAACGGTAATAGTATTAACAGCGATAAAGAGGTATTAACGTGTATTAACAGTGAATCAGAAAACGGTAATAGTATTAACAGCGATAAAGAGGTATTAACGTGTATTAACAGTGAATTAATACAAGTTAATAATATTAACAATATGGATAAAATCAAATCATCACTTAACAAAATAAAAGAAGACATCCGAAAGTTATGTAATGAATTGCTAAAAAAAGAAGGAGTGAATAAAAGTTCAATGCCAAAAGATGCCTTTTATGATTGTATAAACTGGTTATTAAATAGTAGTTTAGATTTTAGATACATTGAGGAAAATATTAAAGATTTAAACGCCTCTTTGAGTGCCTATAAGGTTACAATCTCATATCTTAAAAAAATCCAATGGATATATGAAGACACTACGGGGCTTTACAAGTTGAATGTGGATAAATTCCTATCTGATTTGAATAGATCTGGTTTATTAAAGAAGGTTGAGTATGAAAAAAAGATTGCAACTAATGATTATGATGAAGAGACGAGAGATCGGATGGCTGGGGCTTATGAAAAGCTTGTGAGGGGTTTTCATGTCGATGATAGTGGAGTTTTTAGGTTTGAGTTTGGGGATGGATCTCTTGATCAGTATTATGTGTCATCGTATTTGTTGAATAATACTTGGCATGTCATCGATAGGTTGCAGCGTAATTATTTCTTAAACTGGAGAAAGGAGCATGTTAGTGCAATAGAATGTAATAATACGGTTTTATTTCCTTTATTGAAGTGCCACTTTACAAACATTCCGATGACTGCCAAGGAATATATCCAATACCCCGATCCTTCGAAAGTTGGTAAGTTAATAGTTGTAGAGGCAGAGGTATTGGAAACGTCTCCAATAAAGAATATTGTCATATGTGCAGAGTATGGGGAGGAAGATAATCCTCATATTGAGTATTTTGATTTAAACACTAAGAAAATCCCAGAGGTTATAAAAATTGGCAGTGGAGAGGATAAAAGAGAGTTAAAATTGATTAGAAAATACATCCATACCGTTCAGGAGTTCCTACTTCAACAACCAATAGATGAGTTAAATCCAAAAGAAGAGCCGAAGCCAATTAAAGCTGTTTGGGTAGGAGCTGAAGGGTTGTTTGATGTTGGGGCTAAGGTTAGAGTTGTGGGAATTTTAGACATTGATAAATCTGATAGGCCAATATCTCCTTACTTAATAAGGATCCTGAGTATTGAGGAGATTGAGGAATTTAGTCATGGGCTTTCAGAAGAGGATATAAAGATAGCTAAGGATTATTACAATAGTAAAAAGGGAGATTTATTTAGAATAGCTGATGATTTGTTTCCGAACATTGTTGACAACGAATTGTTAAAAGTTGCTGTGTTGCTACAATTATGTAATGTTGAAAGTGAGCCAAGGGATGGGTTTAATTGGAATATCCATATCTTAATGGTTGGAGATCCTTCGACTGGTAAGTCGAGAGTTTTAAAGAGAGTTTATACCCTGTTTCCAAATAATCAATATGTTGACCTGACTAACGCTACTCAGGCAGGTTTAGTTGGAGCTATTGAAAAGATAAAGGGCTATTTGGGAGAGGTCTATTCATTTAGAAGGGGGGCTATACCCAAGGCAAATGGGGCGGTATTGTGTTTAGATGAGAAAAATAAAGACACTTATAAATACTTTAACACGTCCATGGAGGATGGTTTTACGAAAGTTAATAAGGTAGGGAGAGACATACATTTAAAAACAAATTGTGCTTATTTGTGGGGTTGTAATCCTAAGAGAGAGAAGTTTGATTTAGACAGAACATTGACTGAGCAGATTGATATTCCTGACTCAATTTTATCAAGGTTTGATTTGATTTTTGCGTTATTTAATAATGTTAAGGAGAAGGAGGATATTAAGCAGATAGTAAGGGCAATAAAAGGAGGCAATGAAAAGGGGTATGTTGATGAGGATGTTTTGAAGAGATACATTTTATATGCAAGAACTTTTAATCCAGTGATCTCAGATGAGATTGATGATTTCATAGTTGATTATTATTATGAATTGCAAGGTAAAAGTGAAATGATCGATGCGAGGGTTATCAAATCATTGTTAAAATTAGTTAGAGCCATAGCGAAGGCACATTTAAGAAATGAGGTTAAAAAAGAGGACTTTGAATTGGCTAAACAAATCTATCAAAAGTATTTAGACACTATATTATATGACCCTGAAAGTGGAGTATATGATTTTGGAAAGTTAGGGAAGGCCACAAAATCAGAAAGAGACAAAATGGATAAACTTATAGAAATTATAAAAGAGCTTTCGGAGTTAAGGGATGATAATTTAGCTCCACAAGTTGATATTGAAGAGAGAGCTAAAGAGTTGTTAGGTATTGAGGGTCATGAAGTTGAAAGGTTGTTGAATAAACTTAAAGGGGAGGGTGAAGTATATAACCCAAGAGCAGGAATGTGGGGGTTGACTTAAAATAACTTTAATAATTTTGAGAAAATACATATTATGAAAACTGTCCAGTTTGGAACAATGATACTGATTTAAAAAGCAGAAATGAGTATATTATTAATCAGATGGAAATTTAGAAAACAACTTGATCTTATATTCAGCTAATCTTTTCAAGATTTTTTGTTTAAGCAATTTTAAGGCACAAAATATCGTTATTAATCGAAATGTAGAAATTCGACTTTAAGGCGAAATTTAAGAATTGAAAAATTCGACTAATATAAATGCATAATTATATTATTTTTGAACTGCAAAAAACATCGCTGTTTTATATACTTTTTTTGGAGTTAAATTACGACAACCTTGTTGTTGTTAATTGCCTTTAAGGAAAAAATAGCAAACTTGCTTTAAACTATGTTTGTGTGTGATGATATATTATTTACTGCAAGAAAAAATATAAATATGAGTAATGACTCAGCTGATTAAATTAGTTATAGATTTAAATACTTCAATCTAAAAACTATATAATAACT
This sequence comes from Methanocaldococcus vulcanius M7, assembly GCF_000024625.1. Taxonomy (NCBI): domain Archaea; kingdom Methanobacteriati; phylum Methanobacteriota; class Methanococci; order Methanococcales; family Methanocaldococcaceae; genus Methanocaldococcus; species Methanocaldococcus vulcanius. Next base: position 1,144 of record NC_013409.1, on the reverse strand, counting down.
GCACTCTCTTTGATTCTATAAGTCATGCAAAAAATTATATCCAATAGTTGTCATAATCATAAGTAGAAAAATAGGGGCTGGTAGTTATGGAGATAAACAACTTTTATATCGGCTTTATTGGATTGGCAGTATTTATTTTTGCTATTACTATTATGTTCTATATTTGGGCTGTTAAGTTTGATAAAAAGTATTTGTCTAAAGATTAATGCTTTTTTAACATTTCATAATATTTGTTTATTTGTAATAGCGTAATAACTGCGGATAACAATGTAATTACAATGTAAGTTGTTATAAATGCTAAACTTATTTTTGGACTTATATTTGATTTATATGCATTTATTAGGAATAATCCAATTCCAACAATTCCAAATTGTATTATCGTTTGAAATATCTCCAAAAAGAAGTTATACAATCCTTTAATTCTATCTTCATATTGTAAATTACATAAGCAACTGTCTATTAATCCATAAAATACCATTCCCAATATTGGAACGAACGATAAAACCCCCAATGTTAAGGCAATAAATCCAGAGTAGTAGGATGGGCTTATAATTGCATCTATCATAATGGTTATAAAAACAATCCCTAAACTTCTTATAATAGTAAATAATGTTTTAGTAATTGCATCCAATTTTTTAACTATGGGATTGTCATCCATACCAACACCACAAATTTCCTTAAAGAATATTTTTATGATTTTAATGTTTAGATATAGTTAACGTTAAAATGCTATTATCATTTTCTATTTTTCGAATTGTAATGTTTTTCGAATAACTCGTAATTTAGAAACGTTATTTAGATACATCAATTACAATTAGTTAATCTTCAATTGTTTGCTTAAACAAATTTTAAGTATTACACTCTCTATAATATTGTATAAATCCGTATTTACACAAATATAATAATGTTATAATTTAAAGCGTAAATCATGAAATATTGTGTTAACACGTATTAACAGCCAAATAAAAAACGTTGACAATAGATTATTAAATTTCATAATAAATATAAAAAAACATGCAAATAATTACAATTATAATTTCGACTTTACGTCGAAATCGTAAACATGCAAAATAGGTTAGATCTCATCTAAAACATGGCAAATAAACTAACAACATAAGTTTTTCAAATGTATTATATCGCATAT
>NC_013408.1 GCF_000024625.1 Methanocaldococcus vulcanius M7 | reverse complement strand
TCCTAGTGCTCTAGTGGTTCTAGGTGTAATCGCATGGGGCTTAGAGCCTGGTTACTTGGCATGGATCCAGAGGAAGTTAAGGCCCTAGCTTATCATGTCCAGGAGCTGGAAAAGGAAGTAATCCAACTTAAGGCCCAAGTTAGGGGGCTAACGGAGGTCCAGACTAGGACCCTTAAGGATCTTCTTAGGCTCCAGGCCAACATGGATAAACTACGGGATAAGCTAGACGCTAAGGCTGATAAGAAAGAGATAGATAAGGAATTGGAAAGTTTATCTCGGCTGGTTATGGCCGTGTATGATAAACTAAAGGAGTTGGAAAGCGTATCGGAACTTTCCAGCCTGGAAAGTTTAGAACCTAACGAAAAGGAGCTACTAGTTTTGGACTATATACGGCGTGGTGAGGGTTCCCCGAGTAAACTACTTTCCAGGCTTCAACTCTCCAGTAGGGAGTTATACGATATTCTTAGGCGGTTAGAGAAAAAGAAAAAGATTGGAAAGGTCCGGAAAGGTCGTAAAGTGTATTATGTCCTAATTGAGGAGTGAATAGGCTTTAAATCAAACTTTCCAGCCTGGAAAGTTTTGTTTTAGTTGGTAAAGTTACCAAAGGGCATAGATTACCGTTTTTTGGTGGCGATAAGCAAAGGCCATTTGCTTGGCTTCATGCCTAATAAAACCTCAAAAGTTAGACAAAAATAGGAAACTTGGCCTAGTTCTTTGCCCATTGTTTAGAGATTTTTGCCGTCGGTGGCGGGCCTACATATATATTAACTAGCTCTCCTCATCACCAGGCAATACCTCAATGTAAGCTATGGCCCCTTTGTGGATTATGAGCTTTCGGCCATCTTTGGTTATTAAGCTAACAAAAAACGGATCTCTGGTTTTAATTAGGCCCTCAAACTCCTCCCCGGTGAGGAGCTTAACCCTAACCTGTTTCTTGTGGAGTGTTGCCGTGTAATTCCTGTTTTGGAACATTAACCAGCCCTTTTGATCCTTCATGTCTAGGTGTTCATAGTCCCAAAGCCTAATTTCAGTTTTTCCTAGCTTAAACTTCCGCTTAGAAACGCTCCCCTTCTTCTTTTTGGTGTCCTCCTTTTTCTCTTCTTTCTCCGCTGGTTTATTCTCCTCCTTGGGCTTTTCCTCAATCGCTTCCGGGTGCTCCCTCTCCATGTGGGTTATTACCACCTTCTTGGACATAGCCTTAAACCCACAAATCGGACAAACCCAAACGCCCTTTTCAAACTTGGGTTCCGGCATTCCTAACCCTCCTCCAGCCCTCTAAAGTATCGGGAACGGGTGTTTTCCGTTTAGTAGGTAAACCTTCTTTCTGGCCCTGGTTAGGCCAACATACCAAACCCTTCTTTCAGCGTCTAGCTCCTCCCTGGTTTTCAGAATACTAGACCATTTCCGGGGTAAATCGTTGATTAAAAACACTACGTCGGCCTCCCGGCCCTTTGAAGCGTGTAGAGTATCCAAGTAAATCCTAGCGTCCTTGGGAATACTAACCACCTGGCTTTTTTCTTTCATAAGCTCCTTAATTAACTCTACGGCTATCTTTCCATGCCTAGGGCTTAAACTCTCTATTTTCTCCAAATCCAACACCGAAAACGGGTTTTCTTTAACCTTCAAAATGTCAAAAGGCATAAGGCCCTTTTCTATGGCCTCTATCGTTTTCTCCATCTGCTCGGCGATTTTCTTATAACGCTCCTTCTCTGAAATCCTTTCGCCCAAATGCCAGTCTATAAGCTCGGAATAGTAGAGAATAGTAACCAAATCCGCTACCTCTAGCTCCTCCCCCTTCTTAGCCTTAAGTAGGGCCTGGACCAAATCCCGGAACGTCCCCCACTCCTTGGAACCAGCCTCCCAAATACTACGATAATCTACTTTCAGGTGCTCGAAATGGACACCAGCTAGGATTAACTCCTTTCCTAGCTTTAGGACCTGGCGATTAGTCCTAACCAGGATAAAGATACTATGGCCCTCTTGAGCCTCTCTAACCAAGTCGTTTAGGAAATCCGGGAACCAAAAGAGCTTATACTTAAAATCGCCTAAATCCGTCCGAGGGGCTACCGTCTTCTCCTTCCTATGCCTGGTTTTGCTAATCACCGTTAGGGCCTTAGCCTGGACCACGATAGGAAGCCTATGGGACTTCCTAAGGACCACCTCCAGCCCCGGAACGTAGTTCATAAGCCTAGGATCTGCCCCCTGGTAACTAAAAATCGTCTGGTCATCGTCCCCGGCGATAATCACTAGATCCATATGGTTGGCCAAGAGCCTAAAAATCTCGAACTGAAGCGGGCTTAAATCCTGGAATTCATCAACGATAAGCACCTTAGGGCTGTACTTATGCCCCGGAAGGTTCCTAGGGTCAATCTCCCCACTCTTAAGGCCCTCATATGCCCTAATCAGCATATCGTTATAGTCCAAGATCCCCTTTCCCTTTTTGTACTCCTCCCAAAGCGGAGGAAACTTCCAGAGCTTAGGGGCCAGCCTCTTTAGAGCCTCATAACGGGCCTTAGGTCCCTTGGTGGGATAATAGACGTTATAAGCCCAAGTTAAGGCGTTCCAAAGCTGGTTACCCTCATTAAAGACGTTGGAATAACCCATTTCCGAACTCTCGAACCTTAACCCATTCTGCCGGCAAAAATGCCTAAACCAGTCCTCCGGGCTTAAGCTTCCGAAGTTTTGAGTTATAAGCCCATCAACCGCCCCACTATCAATAAGAAGCCTAAAAGCTATTCCATGCACCGTAGAGTAGTACCGGCCCGGCTTATTCGGGCGGTCCTTAACCTTAATGCCAGTTCTGGCCTCAAACTCCTTTAAAGCGGAAGTTTGGAACGTCATAAAAATAACGTCCTCGGCCCCGTACTGGCCAAAAGGAAGGCTAAGGCCATAGTTCTCTAAAAACTCCGTGTGGTCCTGGAAGCCTATAAGGTGCTCAATAATCCTAACTAAGGCCGTAGTCTTTCCCGTTCCTGGTGCTCCGTAGAGCTTAATAATCCTCTCCCTCGGTAGGGAGAACTCAAAAGAGGTAACCGGAAGGGCCTCACTCATTAGGCTCCACCCCTACGGTCCTCTGCAATTTGCCCCCATCTCCCATTTTCACTAGACCCAAGTGCATGAGCCTAGCCACCGCCGTAGTTACCTCTTCCTCGGACTTCCTAGCCTTCTCTCCAAGGTCTATAAGCTCGGTTATGTCCTTAGGCTCCCTAGTAGCCTCTAAAATCAGTTTCTCCAACGGGGTTAAGTTTACGCCAACGTCCTTAAGGTCCTCCCCAGGTTTCTGCTCCTCGGTCTTAGGCTCCTCCACCGTCGGGACCTTAACCCTAACCTCTATCCCATGCTCCTCCAACCACTTAACCCGGATAATCCAGAAACGGGCTTTAGTCTTATCGTCGGTGTAGCTATCCCTCTTTACGGCTATCTTATCAGAAACTCCAATTATTGGAGCATTCGGAAGCCTTCTAAGGTCCCTAATCAGTTTTTGGGTGGTGTAACCCTCTAGACCAATACCCCCGATTAAATCGGCCTCTATTAGGTCCTTATGGACATAGAGTAGCTTTCCGTCTTTACTTAAAAACGGCTTATCTTTGGCTTTAAGCTCCCAGGGTAAAGCCCCGTCCTCTAGGAGCCTCTCCATCTCCTCCCTAAACCACTCCTCGACGGCTACCAGCGGACTAAGGTAGTTCTGGACAATCCTAGCCCTCTCTAGTAGAGCCTCCAGTATCTCCAAGGCCTCCTCCGGCTTAATCAACGGATCAGCATAGAGCACACTAAGGAAACCGGCGAACTTCTGAACCAGCTTAGACCGAGGAGTTAAACTAGAGGAATAAGCCTCCATAAACTTATTATCCCCCGCCTTTATCTCGATGAAATCAGCCCCGTAAAGGTTCACTTCCTCAACGCTAGCTAAGGCCTCCTCAACCCGGTTAATCGGAGCCACAAAGGGACACTTAAGGCTACAAATCTTGAAGCTGGTGGCCCTCTCTACCTCCTGAACCATGCCACACTTAAACGGCTTAGCCTCCTCGTAGAACTTCTTAAACCGCTGGAGTATCTCGACCTGTTCCGTTACGTCTATAACGTCCCCATAGAGCTTAGAAAGTAGGAACTCAAAAAGAAGCACCTTCTTATCTTTGCCTCCCTGGATCCTCCCCGTAGTGTAGCCCCTAGCGTAGTACTTGAACCAAGACGCCAGGACCTTAAGGCCCTCGTCTATGATCCTGCCCTTCTTGGTGTCGTAGAAGAGGGGCCTAAACGCCAAGGCCTCAATGCACGGCGGGAGCCTCATTCTAGACGGCTTAATAAGGTCCCTAACTATCTCCTCGTAGAACCCCTTAAGGCTCTCCTCGGTGTAGCCAAAACGCCTAACCAGGATAACGGCTAGATCCTCTCCAGTAATAGGCTCCTCAGGGTCTAAGCCTAGCTCCTTGACGAACCCATTAAACGCCAACTCATTAAAGCGGATCTTTCTACCCTTAGCGTCCAAGTAATAGAACTGGCCAGGCTTCCGGAGATTAGCCAGGGTAACCATGTTAGTATCTTGCTTAAGGGCCTCCATGATGTAGTGAGCCAGTACCAAGATCTTCCGCTTCTCCCCAAAATCAGCCCACTTAACCTTAGACCTCAAAAGCTCAAACTCAGCCTTTTTCTCTTTGAGGAGCTTATAGCGGTGGTAGAGGTTATTAGAGTGCTCTAAGTCCCACTTAAGGGCCTCCTCCTCAGCCTTCTTTCTCAATGCCTCAACACTAACGGGAACCTCATTCACCCTTTCCTTAACTTCCTCCTCCTGGAGTTCTAGAAGCTCCTCATCAGGAACCTCGAAAGATAAAATCCAGCCCTTAATGGTCATTCTGGCGATAGGACTAACTCCCAACTCCCTAAGCTCAGCTACCGTTACCTTCCCGGCCTTAGGGTTCCTAGCTTCCCATAGGTCCAGAGCCTCTAGAACCTCCCTGTACGGGTTCCTTAGTCCCTGTCCCTTAGTCTCCGGATCAGCACCCAGAACCGTACCCCGATTAGGAGACGGTAAATTATTTATAGTCTCCCGTTCCATCTCCATATGAGATACCTCCTTGATATGTATTTGATATCTACCGGAGTATCGCCATCTGCCTGGACACCCAGCCCAAACCCAGCCCAGGCTACTAGGCCCTCATTAGGGCTCATTTTATCTTTACCCCCCTTTTCTCTAACCATTCCCTCTTAATCGGCCAAGGCCTTACAGAAACCTTCCGTCCGCTTTCGTCAGGAATTTTAATCGGATACGCAGTCCCCAGAACCTCAACTATTGGGCTATCCTCCAACTTCCTAAGATCTCTCAATAGCTTTTGAGTGGTATAACCCAACAGGTGAGGAGCTTCAGGTATAAACTCCTCCACTAGCGCCCTTGGAACGAGGATCACTCTTTCATCTTTACTCAGAAAAGCCCTGTTGGGCTTTTTATTTTCCCAGGTATCTACACCCCTGGCTACAATTCTTTTCATGATCTCCACAAAATCCAGTTCAACGAACTTTAGGTTGTCCTGTTGCATATTATCACCCAGTCCAGGCTATTTTACTCATCATTAGGGAATCAGGGTAAATAAAGTTTTCGTCGGTTTAGTAGTTCACGGGTTCACTTTGAAGTGAACCTAAAAGATTTGTGGGGTAAATTTGGGGTAGATGTAATTACTTAAAACAGTAGTTCACGTTTAGCCCTAAAATAGCCCAAAATTCTTGGGTCCTATCCTAATCCATTTCTAGAAAACTGCTCTAGGGCTTCTAGCCTTCAAATTTAGCATCAAACTATCCCGCCTAATAGTGAATATCCCACGTCCCCCACGTCCCCCACGAACCCCTGATATCCCAGATACCCCAAATTTTGTGGGGGTAAATCTGATTGTACATATTTGTCATGAGATTTTAAGGGGTTGGTGGGGTTGATGGGGTTGGTGGGGCTGATGGGGGATTTGGGGTATCTTTACTTTACTAACACCATAAGTAGAAATTAGGAGTGGAAAGTTGAGAGAATAGAGGAAATTAGAGGTACGGTCTATTAGGCGAGACATAGAGACAAGGGAGTGTACATTACTCTGCATTGGATAAGCCCCTAGAGGGCTTTATAGCCAAAATAGAGGAACCAACTTCACCTAATAGTATATGCTACCTTCCTACCTTTGCTACCTTTCTACCTATCTAACCCATGCTACCTTTCTCGTTGAGTTTTTTGGGTTGTACATATATGACGGACCAAGATGGGTAGGATTGGTATGATAGGTAGAAAGGTAGTTTAGGTAGAAAGGTAGCAACTTTACTATACTAACACCATAAGTAAAAAATTGGGGGGAAGGAGCGGGAGGAGAGAAAGATTAGTAGCCTGGTCTATTAGGCAAATAAATTAGGCGTTATCGGACAAAACCAAGGCCTGGCTAAGCTCTAAAAAATAAAACTGGCCTTCCCACACAGTTAAACAAAAAACTAGGCTTCTTAACGGAATTAAATTTTTCCCGGGTGGGTTTGGTTCGGTGGGTGTCGAAAGTGCAGCCAGGGACCTGGCAGCAGCTCGGGGCCTAACGGAGGGAGGAGAAAGCCCCGTTAGTGTTCTTTCTTGTGCATTTAGGCAATTGTCTAACTCATGTCCCGGGACCTGGCTAGGATCTATGAAAAAGAAAAGGTCCTAAGGTCCTTCTAATACACAAAAAAGGAGAGTGCCGTAAAAGGTCAATCTAGCCTTATTGGAGTTTTCCGGTAGAGGCTTATGGCTTCCTCTGGAGTTCTTGGCTGGAAGCGGTAGATCTTTATGGTTAGGGGCCTTTCTATCCAGCCCTCTAGGAGCCTTAGTTTATAGGTCCCTTTCATGGTCCTAGCTTTTTCTATGGCCTGGCTTATGGCTTCCCTCTCTATGGCCTTCATTCTCTCTAGGGTCTTTTGGTAGTCCTCGGGTAGGTCTTCCCCTGGTAACTCTCTAATAATCCTCCAAACGCCTAGTTTATCTTTCAGTTCTTGGTATTCTTGGTTTTCGTCTAGGAGCCTCTCTAAAACGTCCCTAACTTTGAGGAGCTTAATGGCTTCTTCTAGCTTTTTACTGGCCTGTTCTATCTTTGGTAGAATAAGCTCGGCTGTATCGGGAGTTATGGGAAATATGAACTTATTTCCGCTTTTCCAGAGTTTACTAATCTCCGCTACACTTGGAAGCCCTAAAATAAGGTTTCTGGCTTTATCTATTAGCTCGTTGGCCTTTCCACTTAGGTTGGCGATATCTACTACTTTCTCGGATCCTATGTCCAGTAGGGTTAGCTCCAGGGTGTTGATTTCTGGGATCGGCCTAACGCTTATATGGATTTTATAGAGGCGGTCCCGTCCTAGTGGATCCTCTAGGAGTAGTCCTAGCTGGTTCTTGGGGACGGGTATAACGTACCTACGGCTATGCCTCCAAATTGAGCCGGCAAAGGTGGTTACCGGCTCGGGGGTTTCGTTTTCCGGGTCCATGTTTCTACCTCCGGGTACTAATTCCTATATTTTGGTATGCCTAAACGGGTATTAATAGGTATCGTTTAGGGTGTTTGTATCTATATAGTCTCCTAAATTGGCATTGATTAAGGTACGAAATCCCTTATTCCGTACCTAGTTTAGTCTCCTAATTAGTCTCCCAATTGGTGCCTTTGTTGTTATGTATGGCCCCATGTTGCCCGGTTAATACAGTTATTAGGATCGGAGCTTAGAAGCGGGAGTTTTGGCTTATTTGAGGCTGTTACGCCTTCCGTTAAGGAGTTAATAAACCCCGTAAAAATGAGATTGGAGAGGAGTTCTAGGAGTTAGGGGGTAGATGCCTTGGCTTTTTCTTGGAGAGCCTTTAGCACACTCTCTTTAAGCCTGATGCCCTTTAGTTCGTAATAACTGGCGTCTATTCTGTCTATGGCCTGTCTAACTAGCTCGGTCTCTATGCCGGCCCTTTCCCATCGGATTTTGAGAAGAAACCAGGGGGTATAGGGTTTTCTCCATATTTGCCTGGCGTAGGCTTCTAACTCGGCGTGGGTGGGGCTTTTGCCGGTGGTTAGGAGTTCTAGGGTTGCTTTTCTGATTATGTGCCAGTTCTCCGGGAAGCGGTGAACTATGGCCAGTTTGACGTGGGTGGGGAGCTCTAGGACTTCTCCCCTGGTTAGGTATATTTCGGGATCCTCATTCATTTATGGGATCCCTCCTTAGTAGGTCCTCGGGGATTATGTAGGCCTCGGCGTGGGTTTCATCAACTAGGCTAAAGAAGATATACCGGCTTAGTTCCTCCCCTCTGGTTAGGTTAATCTCTGGTAGTTCCTCGATGTAGGTAATATCGTGGTATAGTATTCCTAGGTCATCTTGGTTGGTGTCCTCGGTTATGAGGTAAAGCGTCCCGGTGTAGGTCATTCCTATTTCGTAGATGTCCCACCTGTTGGCTATTCCCTCTAAGAGGTAGGGGAGGGCTAACTTTAGTCCTTCTTTCTCTTGGGTGTCCCTGTTGGTTATAATGTAGATGTATGTAATTTTGCCGTATTCGGTTCTTTTGACTTCCCTAATTCTTAGGGGAACCCTAAACTCCTGTTGGAGATTGTTTAGGTATTCCTTAATGGTTATCTCCATTTTCCTCACCTCGGCTAGAGTAGGTCGCCGAGGGCCTTATATAGGCGATAAAGTCTTTTCCTGAATAGTGGGCTTAGTTCGTACCCTTTGAGGGTTTTAGCAATAAGGCCAAGCTCTATGAGTTCCCCTAGGACCTTGTAGGCGTAAACCTCGGATATGCCTAGGTCCTCTCGGATCTCTGGTATTATCTCGTTGCCCATCTCCCAAGCCTTTACTTTCCCCTTCCGGTCTAGGAAAGCCTCTAGTAGCTTTCTGGCTACTTCTCGTTTCTTGGGCGTGCTTAGTTTCCCGTTCACGTCCTTGAAAAATTCTAGGAGTTGGGTTATTGGTCCCTGGCTCATTGTGGCCCTCTCCCTCTTAATTGTTCTGTTAAGTATTTAACACTTTCGTTAAGTAGGGGGTAGGTGTTCTTATCTTTCCGCCGTTCTTTTCCTTGGTTCAGCATGTTTAAACCTCCTTTCAATTTTCTGGGAGTGGGGAGATTGTTTCTAAGTTGGGAAAGTTGGCTAGGGGACTTTTGGCTAGTTGCCTAGTATAGTTCTAGGTTCAGGGACTACTTAACGGTTTTGTTAAGTAATAAAAATAGGTGCCGTCTAACCTTGGTTATTGGTGGCCAGGTTCCAGGGGAAAAATAACTTTCCAAGTTTCCACACGCACCCTAAAGGCTTAATACCCTAACACCTTTGCATTATGTAGGGGGAAATAATGGTGTTTCGGATTGAGGTTCATCCTAAGGTAATAAAATCCGCTCCCAAGGTTCTAAAACCGGCACATCTGAGAAAGTTTAGGGACTTTCTTAGGGAGCTTCCAGAAAACCCAATTCCTGACGGGTATGATATTAAACCGCTGACTGATGTTAAAATCTATGGATGTGACAGTTATCGCCTTCGTCTTGGTGATTATAGACTTCTCTATGCTGTAGATTGGAATGAAAAAATTGTTTATGTAGTTCGCTTAGATCCGAGAGAGAGGGCATATAAAAAACGCTAATCACTCGTCTAAAAGTTCGGAAAGCATCTTAATGGCTTCATCGCCGCTAATAGTTTCTACCCTTCCCTCTATCATGTCCTTTAGGTCCTTCTCAAAAGCTTTTAGGGTTTCTTCATCCACTTCCTCAACTGGAAGACTCTCCGCCTTCATTTTGAGAACTATAACCCTCAATTCTTCTAACTCTTTCTCCATTTCGTTAATTCTCCGGAGGATAGCGTTAGGGTTATGGATTACTTCGCTCATATTCATCAATATGGGTTAGTCATGGTAGGTTAAATATGTTTCTGGTGTTTTGGTCTGGTATATTTCACACTTTGGGAGATCCTGTTAGCCTCGGAAAAAGTTGGGTCCTGGAATTTTACCACCGGGGTACGTGGTGGACCTCTATATATACAATGTCTAAAAAATAAAAAATCCAATCTAAACCCCCGGGAGATCCTCGACTATTCTTCCCACATACTCACCTTCCTGAGGGGGGCACCCCTAGAGAAGGGAGGCCCAAAATTTCGGGGCATTAATTAGATATCTATAGAGGGTGTCCTTATTGTATTACAATACACAGGGGCCCTTCCTTGTATTGCATAGACGGGCTTTTGTGTGTTGCATACTTAGGTAGGTCCAAAGCCCAAGACGTTAGTTTAGATAGTCTAGTAGCTTAAGTTAGCCTCTGCCTGGTTACTCCTCTGAAAGGGCTTAGGTTAAGGCTCAATTTGGCGGGGGAGCCTCTCTAGTGTCTTGGATTTTTGGCTTAGTGCCTTGGCCTATAATTGCATTGAAGTAAAATAATAATCCAGGGGGAGGGGGTCCAAGTAGAAGACTGGCAACCGTGCCCAATAGGAGGCATGTACGGGCTTCTTTTGGGGCCTCTCGGCGGTTACTTTTGTGGGTTGTTTTCCCTAAAATAGAACCAAGGAGGGGGAGGGTAGCCCCCTATGTATGGCCCCCGAGATAGTAGGTCCAGAGCATGAAGGTAAACGGGGCATTATCCAGCCTTTATTCCAGGCCTATAGGTGGTTACTTCCCTAGGTTGCATGTCTAAACATACATATTGAAAGGGGGGGTAGTGCACCGGTGGGCATGGATACCCCTAACCCTAGGGGTCGGGAAACCGTCTTATAC